>NZ_JAUBRI010000185.1:0-1416 GCF_036701795.1 Microcoleus sp. N9_A1 | reverse complement strand
ATAAAACCTATCCACTCCTTAAATGAACAGTGAACGATTAAAGGACTTTCGTCAAGCAGCATACGAGTTATTGGTGCAAGCGAAAGATGCGACATTTGAGCTGATGGATGCAGTGATGACCACTCCGAATGCGTCATGTTTAGCGGAATTTTCACTCAATCCATTATTTAAGCGTCAATGGCCAAGCATCTATGAAGCTTTACAAGACTGTAGACCAGACCGAAAAAAACTGATGCTGCTGTATCTGGAGCAATTACAGAAAGAAGCACCCCCAAAGGAACACATATTAGTGGCAATCGACCACACTGCATGGGGGAGACGAGATGCCAAAACGTTACAAGATAGAACCCATGAATATCAAAGCGGTGTAATTGTGGGTCAGGGATACAGTACCATTGCGTGGATACCTGAAGCTCAAGGAAGTTGGGCATTACCCCTGCTCCATGAAAGAATTAGTAGTGGGTCTTCACCCATACTTCAAGCAGCTTCCCAACTTAAACTTGTCTGTGAACAGAGCGTCAACCCAGTTTTAGCAGTTTTGGATCGAGAATATGGCAATGCAACCTGGGTATTAGCGCAAGCAGATATTCAAGCTGATTGCTTAATGAGAGTCCGAAAGAATGCCTGCTTATGGTCAGCACCACCAGCCTATAGTGGTCGCGGTAGACCACGAAAACATGGGCAGAAAATGAGACTCAATGACCCAAGCACATGGCTCCAAGCGGATGCTGTGATTGAAATTGACGAACATCCACAGTTGGGACCAGTCCGAGTCAGGCAATGGCTTGACTTGCATTTTTATCGCGCCCCTGGACAAAAAGTCAACTTAATCCTGGTGGAAAGAATGAAGCCCATGTCAAACGGTCAGCCATTTCCACCCTTATGGTTGGCTTGGGTGGGAGAACGAACTCTCCCTTTAGAAACTGTTTGGTTCAAATATTTACGACGCTTTGGAGTCGATCATTGGTATAGGTTTGCCAAGCAACGATTGCATTGGACATTGCCTAATTTAAGAACCCCTGAACAATCCGAGCGTTGGAGTGATTTAATGCCATTGATGAGTTGGCAACTCTGGCTGGCCAGAGATTTAGTAATCGAGAATAGACTTCCTTGGCAATCTGCTACTATCAATTTAACCCCTGGACGTGTTGCCCAATCAATGTTTTCGCTTTTGGTTGACATTGGGACTCCAACAAAAATCCCTAAACATAGGGGAAAATCCCCCGGTTGGGAAAAAGGAAGGGTACGAACTAAGGCACCGTGCTATCCCACCGTTAAAAAACGGGTTTCTCGACGTAAAAAGTCTTTAAGATTAGCTGTTTAATCTTCTACTTTTTGAGTTTTTGAGCAACAGCTTGCCTGAGATTCAAAGGTGGCTACTTCTAGCTGTGCTCATTTTTTAGTCTAAACTACAGT
>NZ_JAUBRI010000184.1:0-1424 GCF_036701795.1 Microcoleus sp. N9_A1 | reverse complement strand
CTTGACAAGAAGACAAGATAGACATTAGATAAAGGAATGGAAAAACTCCCCGACCTAAAACAGCTATCGAACGAGGCAAAAGAAGCCTTGATAGTAGAGCTATGGGAGAGAATCCAAAAACTGACCGCAGCGTTAGCAACCACAGACCAACCAAAACTAGGCCCATCTCCCAAAAAAACTAGCAAAAATTCCAGCACTCCACCGTCCAAAGGATTCAAGCCCAACATTCAGCCATCGAAAATTGAGGGGATAAAAAGACAAAGAAGCCTAGGAAGAGCAGGAGGGGGAAGACAGCTACATCCTGAACCCGACCAAACAATCATCGCCCAACTCAAAAATTGCCCCCAGTGTGGAGAGAAAGTCACCGGGGCAGCACAAAAATTGCAATCCGTCTACGAAAAAATCGAACTACCCCCAATTCGCCCCATCGTCACCCGAATCGAACGTTATGGTGGTCAGTGTGCCTGCTGTCAAACCGAATATGTTGCACCAGTACCATGGGGAATGGAACCAGGTTCCCCGTTTGGCAGTTCAATTCAAAGCTTAGTCACATATCTTCGTTACACTCATGCCATCAGCTACGAACGGCTGTCGTCGATATTTGGCTCCGTCTTTGGACTAAAGATATCAGAAGGTGCCATCGCCAACTTGCTGGGGAAGGTCAAAATCAGTTTAGACGATCAAGTAAGTCAAATACTACACCGGTTGCGACGGGCAAAATTAATTTGTTCAGATGAAACGAGTGCGAGAGTTAACGGACAGAATCAGTGGGAGTGGGTGTTTCAGAACCAGGATGTTTGTTTACACGTCATCCGCCCGAGTCGAGGGACTGGGGTAATTAACGAAGTTCTCGCAGAACATCGTCCCGATATCTGGGTGTCAGATTTATTTAGTGCTCAAAAAAATCACCCCGCACCACAATGGCAAGTGTGTTTAGCCCATCAACTGCGGGATTGCCAATATGCGATTGATGCTGGGGACAGAATTTTTGCCCCAGGGATGAAGAGGTTATTATTGAGGGCTTTTATTATCCATCGAAGACGAGAAAAAATCGACGATGCCAGACTCAATCGATACCGAGAAAATTTACAGGAAAGATTAACCGGGATTTTAAATTTAGCGCCACATCATCCGGATGGTATCCGGTTACGAAAACGCTATGGTGGGCTAATTGACAATTTATTTCTATTTCTGGAAGAGGCGGGGATTCCACCAACGAATAATAGTAGTGAACAGGCGATTAGGATGAGCGTGGTATTTCGCCGTGTGACTAATGGCTTCCGTTCGGAATGGGGTCGAGATTTGTTTGCAGCCGTTCGTTCAGTTGTCAATACTGGGAAGCGACAGGGTTTAACTGCTTATCAATCCATTCAACAAGCTCTCTCTATTGATGGCTCCCTTTTTTCCCCTAGTTGAGCAATTAC